>NZ_BAAKJE010000105.1:0-35569 GCF_059704565.1 Massilia sp. NBRC 108631 | reverse complement strand
GCTACTCCCGCGTTAGGAACCGCATTATCGCAGAAACATTCTCGCACTGCAAACTGGAGCGGGAGAAGAGTCTCGAACTCTCGACCTCAACCTTGGCAAGGTTGCGCTCTACCAACTGAGCTACTCCCGCTTCGCTTTTTGCTGCGCGTTGTTATCAACAACAGGCCAGCATTATAGAGCATGGGAGCGGACTGTCAAGAGTGAAAACTTGCAAAACTAAATGATTTATTTCATTTCCAGCATGCCGCTCTTTTCCTTGATCAGCGGCCAGGCCTTCTGCAGGTAGTAGAACATGGACCACACGGTCAGCACGGCGGCCACCCACAGCAGCTTCTCGCCCCAGAAGTGGGTATCGACTGCGCCGAACAGGATATCGTGGAACAGCAGCAGCGGAATGGCGGTCATCTGGGCGGCGGTCTTGATCTTGCCGATGGAGTTCACCGCCACCGACTTGGAGGCGCCGATCTGCGCCATCCACTCGCGCAACGCGGAGATGGTGATCTCGCGGCCGATGATGATGAAGGCGATGATGGCGTTGCAGCGGTCCAGCTGCACCAGCACCAGCAAGGCGCCGGCCACCATCAGCTTGTCGGCCACCGGGTCGAGGAAGGCGCCGAAGGCCGAAGTCTGGTTCCAGCGGCGGGCCAGGAAGCCGTCGAACCAGTCGGTGATGGCGGCGACGATGAACACCAGGGTGGCGCCCAGATTACGGTCGCTGACCGGCAGCCAGGCCGGCGGCAGGTAGTACACGCCTACCACCAGAGGGATCAGCGCAACGCGCAACCAGGTCAGCAAAATCGGGATATTGAAGGGCATAAGTGACAGCAGCTCTGTGGCGAGTTAATTATTATGAATGCGCCGCTAGTCTACCTTGCCACAGTGCTTAGCACCAGCAAACGCGCGCCCTTAGTGCAGCTGTTTGTAGATTTCTTCGGCCAAGGCGCTGGAAATGCCGTCTACCGACATCAAATCCTCCACGCTGGCGTTGACCACGCCGCGCAGCCCGCCAAAGCGCGCCAGCAGCTTCTGGCGCCGCTTCACGCCGATGCCCTCGATCTCTTCCAGGCGCGAGGTCTGGCGCGTCTTGGCGCGCTTGGCGCGCATGCCGGTGATGGCGAAGCGGTGCGCCTCGTCGCGGATCTGCGCCACCAGCATCAGCGCGGCCGATTCCTTGCCCAGCTCCTGCGGCGCGCGGCCGTCCACGAACACCAGCGTCTCCAGGCCCACGCGGCGGCCCTCCCCTTTCGCCACGCCCACGATCAGGCCGATGTCCAGGCCCAGCTCGGAGAACACCTGGCGCGCCATCTCGACCTGGCCCTTGCCGCCGTCGATCAGCACCACGTCCGGCATCACGCCGTCGCCGTTGGCCACCTTCTCGTAGCGGCGCATCAGCACCTGGCGCATGGCGGCGTAGTCGTCGCCGGGGGTGATGTCGTTGATGTTATAGCGGCGGTATTCGCCGTTCTGCATCTGGTGGTGGTGGAACACCACACAGGAAGCCTGCGTGGCTTCGCCCTGCGTGTGCGAGATGTCGAAGCATTCCACGCGCAGCGCGTCCAGGTCTTCCGTCTCCAGGCTCAAGGCCTCGGCCAGCGCACGCGTGCGCGACTGCTGCGAGCCCTGCTCGGACAGCAGGCGCGCCAGCGAGATCTCGGCGCCCTTCTGCGCCAGTTCCAGCCATTGCCTGCGCTGGCCCTGCGGCTGGAAGATCAGGTTGATGCGGTGGCCGCACTGCTCCTGCAGCGCGATCATCAGCTCGGGCTGGTCGTATTCGATGTTCAGGATCAGCGTGCCGGGAATGAATTTTTCGGTGTAGTGCTGCACCAGGAAGGCGCTCAGCACCTCCACTTCGGGCGCGGCTTCCGCGATTGCGGCGGCGTCGCCGAAGTGGCTCGGGAAGTAGGCGCGGTCGCCCAAGTGGCGGCCGCCGCGCACCATGGCCAGGTTGACGCAGGCGCGCCCGCCCTGCACGATCACGGCGATGATGTCGACGTCGGCGTCGCCGGTGGTTTCCATGCTTTGCTGGTGCAGCACCTTGCTCAGCGACTGGATCTGGTTGCGCACGCCGGCGGCCTGCTCGAACTTCAGCTCGGCCGCGTAGCCGTGCATCTTCTTCTCCAGGTCTTCCATCACTTCGCTGGTGCGCCCGCGCAGGAAGCGCGCGGCATTGTCCACGTCCACCTTATAGTCCTCCGGCGCGATCAAGTCCACGCAGGGCGCGCTGCAGCGGCCGATCTGGTTCAGCAAGCAGGGGCGCGTGCGGTTGGCGTACACGCTGTCCTCGCAGGTGCGCAGGTGGAACACCTTCTGCAGGATCTGCATGGATTCCTTCACCGCCCAGGCGCTGGGGAAAGGCCCGAAATACTGGTTCCTCTTGTCCACCGAGCCGCGGTAGTAGACCATGCGCGGCACGGCGTCGCCGGTGATCTTCAGGTAGGGGTAGCTCTTGTCGTCGCGGAACAGGATGTTGAAGCGCGGCTGCAGCGCCTTGATCAGGTTGTTCTCAAGGATCAGCGCTTCGGCTTCGCTGTGCGTGACGGTGGTTTCCAGGCGCGCAATGCGCTCCACCATCATGGCGATGCGCGGACTGGCCAGGTTCTTCTGGAAGTAGCTCGACACGCGCTTTTTCAGGTCGCGCGCCTTGCCCACGTAGAGCACGTTGTCGTTGGCGTCGAAATAGCGGTACACGCCGGGCAGGCCGGGCAGCTTGGCGACGGTGGCCAGCACCTGGTCGCGCGGGTCGGGTGCGGCGGGCGCCGCTGCGTCGGTATTTGCGTCGTTCATTGCTCTACTTCTGTTCTGGCGCCTGCTCCACCACGACGAAGGCGACGGCGTAGTCCGCCTCATCGCTCACCGTCACATGGGACGACAGGCGGTTCTGCTGCATGAATTCTGCCAGCGTGCCGGTGCACACCATGACCGGCTTGCCGTTCGCCTGGTTCAGCAGCTGGGCGTTGTGCAAGGTCATGGGCGTGGCAACGCCGGTACCGATGGCTTTGCCGAAGGCTTCCTTGGCGGCGAAACGGGTGGCGACAAAACGGTGCGCGCGCACCGGGCTGACGGCTTTGCGCGCGCGGTAGATCTCCAGCTCCTCCGGCCCCAGCACCTTGTCGGCAAAGCGTTCGCTGCGCGCGAGCGCATCGGCCACGCGGCCGATCTGGCAGATGTCGGTGCCGATGCCGAAGATCATTTTGCCAATGCGGCTACGCGGGTGGCGGTCATGATGGCCTTCATCTCGCGCACGGCGTTTTCCCAGCCGACGAACACGGCGTGGGCGACGATGGCGTGGCCGATGTTCAGTTCCGCGATGTCCGGGATCGCGGCGATGGCTTGCACGTTGGTGTAGTGCAGGCCATGGCCGGCATTGACCTTCAGGCCGCGCTGGACGCCGAAGCGCGTGCCGGCCTTGATGCGTTCCAGTTCGGCGGCCTGCTCGGCGCCTTCGGTGTCCGCGTAGCGGCCAGTGTGCAGCTCGATGACGGGTGCGCCGGCTTCGGCGGCGGCGGCGATCTGCTGCTCGTCGGCGTCGATGAACAGCGACACGCGGATGCCTTCGGCCTGCAGCTGCTTGATGGCGGCTTGCACGTCGTTGAAGTGGCCCGCCACATCGAGGCCGCCTTCTGTGGTCACTTCGGTGCGTTTTTCCGGCACCAGGCAGACGTCGGCCGGCTTGATCAGGCAGGCGAAGTCCAGCATTTCCTTAGTCACGGCGGCTTCCAGGTTCATCCGGGTAACCAGCTGCGGCGCCAGCGCGATCACGTCGGCGTCCTTGATGTGGCGGCGGTCTTCGCGCAAATGCAGCGTGATGCAGTCGGCGCCGGCCTGCTCGGCCAGCAGCGCGGCGCGGATCGGGTCCGGGTAAGCGGTGCCGCGCGCGTTGCGCAGGGTGGCGACGTGGTCGATGTTGACGCCCAGGTCGATGACCGGGCCGGACGGGTACAGGAAGCTCATAGGATTCTCAATAACGGCAGGGTTAAAGCTGCAAGGTTAAAGCTGCGATAAGTCTATCAGTATCTGGCGCGTGTTCAACGGCGCGCCTCCCAGGTGGTGCGCCAGCAAAAAGCGCATCAGTTGTTTGCTTTGCGCCTGCGTGGCGGCATCTTGGTAATCCTCGCGCTCCATGTCGAGCAGCGTCTTGCCCGTTACGCGCGGCGCGGCGTCGCCGGCCTGCTCGGGGCGCGGACCGCGTTCGGGGTCCACCACGTAGACCACCTCCGGCAGCACGCGCGCGCGGGTGGCGGTGCAGCGCGCCAGGTCGGCGGCCACGCCCGTTTCCTTAAGTAAGGCCCGTTCGAATTTTCGCAAGCAAATGGGTGCGGGTTCATTGTGCGCCAGCTGGTTCAGCGTGGCGACGTAATGGTCGAACAAGGCGGGATGGGCATCGTCGCGTGCGAGCAGCTTGACCAGCAGTTCGTTGAGGTAGAAGCCGCACAGCAGCGCGGTCTTTTCGAGCGGCAGCATGCCGCCCACCCATTCGGCGTCGGTCAGAGTGCGCAGTTCGTTCTTGCCGACGAAGCCGGCAGACAGGGGCTGGAAGGTTTGCAGCACGCCGCGCAGCTGCGAGTGCGGGCGCTTGGCGCCTTTCGCGATCAGGGCCACGCGGCCGTAGTCGCGCGTCAGCATGTCGACGATGAGGCTGGTTTCCTTGTAGGGATAGGAGTGCAGCACGAAGGCCGGCTGCCCCGCCACGCGCGTGCCGGTGGTGCGCTCGCGCGACGGTGCGCGCGGACGTTTTACCGGCTCGGCAGTGACGGCATCGGACATTGCAGTGGGTGGTCCTGTGCGCTTACTCGTAGCCGTAAGCGCGCAGGCCCGCTTCGTTGTCGGCCCAGCCGGATTTCACCTTGACCCAGATTTCCAGGTAGACCGGGCCGCCGAACAGCTTTTCCATGTCCAGGCGGGCTTGCGAAGAGACTTCCTTCAGGCGCGCGCCCTTGTTGCCGATGATCATGGACTTGTGCGTGTCGCGCTCGACCAGGATGGCGGCGAAGATGCGGCGCAGATTGCCTTCCTGTTCGAACTTCTCGATCAGCACGGTGCTGGTGTACGGCAGCTCGTCGCCGACGAAGCGGAACAGCTTTTCACGCACGATTTCCGAGGCCAGGAACTTCTCGCTGCGGTCGGTAATGTCGTCCGGCCCGAAGATCGGGTCGTTTTCCGGCAGCAGGCGCTTGATCTCGTCCTGCAGGCCGTCCAGCTGGAAGCGCAGCTTGGCCGACACCGGCACCACGGCGGCGAAGTCGTGCTTGGCTGCTACCTGCTGCGCGAACGGCAGCAGCACGGCCTTGTCCTTGGCGCGATCGGCCTTGTTGATCACCAGGATCACCGGCACGGTTTTCGGCAGCAAGTCCAGCACTTGCTGGTCGGCCGGGCCGAAGGTGTTCGCTTCGATCACGTACAGGATCACGTCGGACGAATCGAGCGTGTTGGTGACGGTCTTGTTGAGCGTCTTGTTCAGCGCATTCGAGTGGCGCGTCTGGAAACCGGGCGTGTCGATGTAGATGAACTGCGCATCGTCCAGGGTCTGGATGCCGGTAATGCGGTGGCGCGTGGTTTGCGCCTTGCGCGAAGTGATGCTCACTTTGGCGCCGATGAGCATATTCATCAGCGTGGACTTGCCCACGTTCGGACGGCCTACGATGGCGATGTAACCGCAGCGGAAGCCGGCGGGAGTGGTGGTGCTGGGGGTGTTCATGGTGTTACCTTGTTCAGTGTTTGGCGAGCTTGCCATCGCCAGCGGCTTTGCCCTTGGGGGCGTTCTGCTCGTGATTCTGCTCCTGCCCTGCGTCGCCCTGGATGGTGGCGATGCCTGCGAGTTTCAGCTGCGCGGCGCGCTGGCGCGGCTTGCGGGTTGCGGCCGGCGTCTTGTGCAGCGCCTGTTCGGCCACTTCCAGCGCCAGCTTGGCCGCTGCCTGTTCGCCGGCGCGGCGGCTGCCGCCACGGCCGTAGACCTGGATGCCCAGCTTGGGCACCAGGCATTCGATTTCGAATTCCTGGCTGTGCGCGGCGCCGTGGGTGGCTACCACATTGTACAGCGGCAGCGAGATCTTCTTGGCTTGCAGGAATTCCTGCAGCAGGGTCTTGGCGTCCTTGCCCAGGGTTTGCGGGTCCACCGAGTCCAGGATGGGAATGTAGAACGCGCGAATGACCTTGGCGGCGGCGTCGAAGCTGGTGTCCAGGAAAATGGCGCCCAGCAGCGCTTCCAGCGTGTCGGCCAGGATGGAGGGGCGGCGGAAGCCGCCCGATTTCAGTTCACCTTCGCCCAGGCGCAGGAAGTTGGACAGTTCCAGCTTTTGCGCGATTTCGTACAGCGATTGCTGCTTGACCAGGTTGGCGCGCAAGCGCGACAGGTCGCCTTCGTCGATGCCGCTGTAGCGTTCGTACAAGATGGAGGCGACCACGCAGTTCAGGATGGAGTCGCCCAGGAATTCCAGGCGTTCGTTATGCAAACTGCTGTGGCTACGGTGCGTCAAGGCTTGCTGCAACAGGCCAGCATCCTGGAACGTGTAACCTAACCGTGTTTGCAATAACTGTAAATTCATAGACTCTTTAGCTTATTTGCCGCCGGCATCGGGTTTCGCTGGCGCGGCGCCCGATTTCGACGTGGTGCCGGCATATTCCAGCAACAGGCTGGCCGGTCCGACCAGGGGAATTTTCTTGTCGTAAGCAAAGCTCACTTCCAGCCCGCCGTCTTCGCGGCTGATCACCAGGTCGCGCGCGGTGATGGAGCTGATGTAGCCCACTTCGGCGCTCTTGCTGAACGATGCCTGGATTTCCTGCGGCGTGCTGCCGGCTTCCTTGGCTTTGACGATGGCGGCGGAAATGGCGCGGTATTCCGAATACGTGGGGACGATCTGCATGGCCAGCAGGCCGATGGCGGCCAGCACGGCGATCGTGAAGATCAGGCCGATCAGGGAAATTCCGCGTTGTTTCTGCAAGCCTTGCATGTCTGCCCCTTCGTATTTTTTCAGTTTGCTTACTGGATACTACCGATGCGCTTCAGCGGGTTGCTCAGGTTCATCCACACGAAGAAGGCCTTGCCGACGATGTTCTTGTCCGGCACGAAGCCCCAGTAGCGGCTGTCCAGGCTGTTGTCGCGGTTGTCGCCCATCATGAAGTAGTTGCCGGCAGGCACGGTGCAGGTAAAGCCCTCGGAACGGTAGCTGCACGCTTCGCTGTTCGGGAAATCCATCACCTGGGCCACGTTGACCGACGGCGCGCTCTCGGTGGCGATAATGCGGTGTTCGATGCCGCTCAGGTTTTCCTTGGCCTGCTTGGCGTACTGCAGGCTGTCCTCGTTCAGGTAGTCGTCCAGCTGGGTGTATGCGATGGGCTTGCCATTCACCGTCAACTTCTTGTTTTCATAGGTGATTTTATCACCCGGCACGCCGATCACCCGTTTGATGTAGTCCTGGCTCATGTCGCGCGGATACTTGAACACCATCACGTCGCCGCGCTGGGGGTTGTTCAGCTCGATGATTTTCTTGTTGATGATGGGCAGGCGCACGCCGTAGGTGAACTTGTTCACCAGGATCAGGTCGCCCACCAGCAGGGTCGGCACCATGGACGAGGACGGGATCTTGAAAGGCTCGTACAGGAAGGAGCGCAGGAAGAACACCAGCGCGATGACCGGGAAGAAACTGCCCGAGTACTCGATCCAGGTAGGCTGGCGCAGGATAGCCTGGGCCACCGCTTCGCGTGTCGCCGCACTGTGATCCGTTGCCAGGCCATCACGCAGGTTCTTCTCCGCGCGCGCGTCATACGCGGCCAGCGCGCGCTCGGCCGCGGCGCGGCGCTGCTTGGCCAGGTAGAACACGTCCAGAAACCAGATTACGCCCGTCACCACCATCAGGATGAACAGGATCAAGGCAAAGTTGCTCAGCACAGCTTGCAGGTTCATTTATCGTCCACTTGTAAGATTGCCAGGAATGCTTCTTGTGGAATTTCCACCGAGCCCACCTGCTTCATGCGTTTTTTACCGGCTTTCTGCTTCTCCAGCAGCTTCTTCTTGCGGCTGATGTCGCCGCCGTAGCACTTGGCCAGCACGTTCTTGCGCAGCGCCTTCACATTTTCACGCGAAATCACGTTCACGCCGATGGCGGCCTGGATGGCCACGTCGAACATCTGGCGCGGAATCAGTTCGCGCATCTTGGCTGCCACCTGGCGGCCGCGGTAGGCGCTGTTGGAGCGGTGCACGATGATGGCCAGCGCGTCGACCTTCTCGCCGTTGATCAGCATGTCCACTTTCACCACGTCCGAGGCGCGGTATTCCTTGAACTCGTAGTCCATGGAAGCGTAGCCGCGCGAGGTGGATTTCAGCTTGTCGAAGAAGTCCAGCACGATCTCGCCCATCGGCATCTCGTACACCAGCTTGACCTGGCGGCCGTGGTAGCTCATGTCCATCTGCACGCCGCGCTTGCCGATGCACAAGGTGATCACCGAGCCGACGTACTCTTGCGGCATGTACAGGTTGACCGTGACGATAGGCTCGCGGATCTCGTTGATCTTGGTGGTTTCCGGCATGCGCGACGGATTGTCCACCTTGACGATGCTGTTATCGCGCATCACCACTTCGTACACCACGGTCGGCGCGGTGGTGATCAGGTCCTGGTCGAACTCGCGCTCCAGGCGTTCCTGCACGATTTCCATGTGTAGCAGGCCGAGGAAGCCGCAGCGGAAGCCGAAGCCCAGCGCCTGCGACACTTCCGGCTCGTACATCAGCGCGGCGTCGTTCAGCTTCAGCTTTTCCAGCGCGTCGCGCAGCGCGTCGTACTGGTTCGCTTCCACCGGGAACAGGCCGGCGAACACTTGCGGCTGCACTTCCTTGAAGCCCGGCAGCGGCGCCGGCGCCGGCTTGTTGGCCAGGGTGATGGTGTCGCCCACCTTGGCGGCCTTCAGTTCCTTGATGCCGGCGATGATGAAGCCCACCTGGCCGGCCGACAGCTGCGGCAGCGACAGCGAACGCGGCGCGAACACGCCCACGTCTTCCACCAGCTGCAGCGACTCGGTGGCCATCAGCTTGATCTTGTCCTTCGGCTTCAGGGTGCCGTTCACCACGCGCACCAGCATCACCACGCCCACGTAGGCGTCGTACCACGAGTCCACGATCAGCGCCTGCAGCGGCGCGTCCGGGTCGCCCTTCGGCGGCGGCACCTTGGCGATGATGGCTTCCAGCACGTCGTCCACACCCAGGCCGGTCTTGGCCGAGCAGTGCACAGCATCGCCCGCTTCGATGCCGATCACGTCTTCGATCTCGGCAATGGCGCTCGGCGGGTCGGCGTTCGGCAGGTCGATCTTGTTCAGCACCGGCACCACTTCCACGCCCAGGTCGAGCGCGGTGTAGCAGTTGGCCACGGTCTGGGCTTCCACGCCTTGCGACGCGTCCACCACCAGCAGCGCGCCTTCGCAGGCCGACAGCGAACGGCTCACTTCATAGGAGAAGTCCACGTGGCCGGGGGTGTCGATCAGGTTCAGGTTGTAGACCACGCCGTCGCGCGCCTTGTATTGCAGGGCGGCGGTTTGCGCCTTGATGGTAATGCCGCGCTCGCGCTCCAGATCCATCGAATCGAGCACTTGCGCCTCCATCTCGCGCTCGGACAGGCCGCCGCACAATTGAATGATGCGGTCGGCCAGGGTGGATTTACCGTGGTCGATGTGGGCGATGATGGAGAAATTGCGTATGTTGTTCATTAAACAAATCTAAAAACGTGTAGGGACGAGGCGAGAAGCGCTCCAGGCGGGGCATGGAAGCCCTGGCGAGCGTTTTTGTTACTATCACTGCAAGGAAACAAGAGCTTTCCGAACCCGGCATTTTACCGGATTTCAGAGGGGAAAGCCCGGTTTTATGCCAAAGCCCGTTTTACGGCGCTTTCGTCGAGGAAGTAGTGGCACAGTTCCGGCTGGTCCAGATCGCCGTACAGGACCGGCACCAGTTCGTCGAAACGGGCCACCAGGGTCGCGTCGGCATCGACGTCGATGACCGCGACGGTAAACGGGCGCTCAGGGGTCTGCAGCGCGTTCAGCGCCTCCAGCATGTCCTGGCACAGATGGCAATAAGAGCGGGAGTAGAGGGTAAAGTGCATTGAAAGCCAGAGGCGGAGACAGGGGCCGGACCCAACCGGGCCGGCCCCATGCGGTTTATTTGGCGGTCGGACGCAGGGAAATGAACTGCGCCACGTCGCCGCGCCGCACCAGTACCACATGCGCGCGCTTCGGATCGAGCTTGGCCACCACGGCGTTGAATTGCTTGGCGTCCTTGATCTCGACATTGTTAATCTGCAGCAGCACGTCGCCCTCGCGCAGGCCTGCGTTGGCGGCGGCGCCTTCGGTGGCCTCCACCATCACGCCGCCCTCCACTGCCAGCTCCTTCTTCTGCGCGGCGGTCAGGTCGGCCACCTTGAAGCCGAGCGCGTTGGCCGGTTCCTCGGCCTTTTTCTTCTTCTCGGCCGGGCTGGCCTTGGCGGCGGTCTTGTCGGCCTCCAGCTCCACCACGGTCACCGGGATATCCACTTGCTGGCCCTTGCGCCATACGGTCACCACGGCCTTGCTGCCCAGCGCCGTGCCGCCCACCATGCGCGGCAGGTCGGACGAGCGGTTGATCGGCGTGCCATTGAACTTCAGGATGATGTCGCCGGCCTTGATGCCGCCCTTGTCGGCCGGACCGCCCGGCTCCACCATCGTCACCTCGGCGCCCTGCGCTTCCTTCAGGCCCAGCGATTCGGCCACTTCCTTGGTCAGCTGGCCGATCTGCACACCGATGCGGCCGCGCGTGACCTTGCCGGTCTTCTTCAGCTGGTCCGCCACCCGCATGGCTTCATCGATCGGCACGGCGAAGGAAATGCCGTTGTAGCCGCCGGACAAGGTGGCGATCTGGGAATTGATGCCGATCACCTCGCCGCGCATATTGATCAGCGGGCCGCCCGAGTTGCCGGGATTGACCGCCACGTCGCTCTGGATCAGGGCGAGGTATTCGCCGGTGTCGCGCGACTTGGCGGAAATGATGCCGGCGGTGACGGTGTTTTCCAGGTTGAAAGGCGAGCCGATGGCCACCACCCATTCGCCTACGCGGATCTTGCTGGAGTCGCCCACGGTCAGATAGGGCAGCTTGCTGCCTTCGATCTTCAGCAGGGCCACGTCGGTGCGGGCGTCCGCGCCCAGCACCTTGGCCTTGAATTCGCGCTTGTCGGTCAGCGTCACATAGACTTCATCGGCGCCGTGCACCACATGCGCGTTGGTCAGCACATAGCCGTCCGCCGACGTGATAAACCCGGAACCGACGCCACGCTGCACCTCTTCATCCTGCGGCGTGCCCCGGCGCCCGCGCGGGGCTTGTCCCTGCTGGCCGGGCTGGCGCGGCGTGGGAATGGCGCCGCCGAAGAAGCGGCGCAGGAATTCCTGCATTTCCTCTTCACCGGGCTGGCCGTTGCGGCCCTGGTTCAGCTTGAGCCGTTCGGTGGTGCGGATATTGACCACGGCCGGGCCGACCTTGTCCACCATGTCGGCAAAGTCGGGCAAGCCTGCCACCGTCGGCGCGGCGGCCTGTGCCAGCGGCGCCAGGCCCGCCATGGCGGGAGCGAACAGGACACCCGCGCTCAGCATCAGCGCGGACAGCGTTTTACTACCAGCAGAGAAATTGTTTTTCATGGGTTCCGATGATTCTTGTTGGGTTCAGCGAATGTTCTGTGAAGTTCGACAAATATAAGCGAAAACGGCCCTTGCCGCTCGCACAAGATATTGCGGGTGGCAAGGTTTTTCAAGAGGCAAGGCGAACTTAGTGGCGGACTCAGGGGCGGACTTAGGGGCAGGCTTGGCGGCCGGTTTATATCGCGGTGTCGGGCACGGGGGCTGCCAGGTCCGGCGCGGCAGGGGCGCCCACGGCCGCGCTGGGCGAAGCGACGGCGGTAGTGCCTGCAACAGGCGCGGCGGCCGGCGCGGCGGCGCCGGGCTGGCCGGCCGTTGCGCCGGCGGCCGGCCGCGCAGGCTGGCCCGCCGCCGGTGCTGCGGCTGGTGCCGCGCCTGAGGCCGGGGTGACGCGGCCCGGCGATGGCGGCACTTCCACGTCCAGCCTTGCCGCCAGGCGCGCATTGAACCCCTCCCCCAGTTCAGCGCCGCTGGCGTCGCTGCGCAGCACGTCGCCGATCAGGTGGTAGGCGCGCCATGCCGCGTCGGCCTCCGGGCCGGCCAGCGCGGCCACGGCTTGCTGCGCCTCCTGGCCGGTCAGTTCGCCGTCCGCCAGGGCGGAAATGTGTTCGTGCAGTCGTTTCAGCGTATCCATCGGCGTTCCCGTTTCTAGCAGCGTATCACCAGCGTTTATCCAGCGGCATGTCCAGCAGCGGCCTGAGTTTCTCGGCTATCACGTCGCGCGCCCGGAAAATGCGGCTGCGCACGGTGCCGATCGGACACGCCATGATGTCGGCGATCTCCTCATAGCTCAGCCCCTCGATTTCGCGCAGCACGATGGCGGTGCGCAAGTCCAGCGGCAGCGCGTCCATGGCGGCGTTCACCGTGCGCGCAATCTGCTGGCTGGCCAGCACCGACTCGGGCGTGTTGATGTCGCGCAGTTGCTCTCCGCTGTCGAACGACTCGGCCTGTTCGGCGTCGTTCTCGGTGGAGGTCGGCGTGCGGCGGCTCTGGCTGGCCAGGAAATTCTTGGCGGTGTTGATGCCGATGCGGTACAGCCAGGTGTAAAAGGCCGAGTCGCCCCGGAAATGCCGGATGGCGCGGTATGCCTTGATAAACGTTTCCTGAACCACATCTTCCGCCTCCGCCGGGTCGTGCACAATGCGCGATACCAGCCTCATCAGCCTACGCTGATACTTGGCCACCAGCAAGTCAAACGCCTGCCGCTCTCCCGCCTGGACTCGCTCGACCAGCAACTGATCGCACTCGCGCTCTGTCATTGCACCTGTTCCCCGGTGTTCTGCGGCGCGCATCCATACTGCTTTGGAGCAAGCACGCCGCAATAAGTTCAAAGTTTTTTTGCCGCGCAAGCCCGGCACGCCAGCGCCAGCGGCCTGAACTGGCCTGGCGCCACGCTGTCGGGCAGCACCACCAGCAGCGTCACCGCGCCGTCCCCATGGCGCAGGCGCAGCAACAGCAGCCAGGGCCAGCAGGTCGAACCGGGCTGCATTTCCACCTTCGCTGGCGTTGTGCTATCCGCTGACAGCAGGTATACCGCCAGCCGGATTTGTCCAACACCGGAAATATCAAGCCGATGCGTTTTGGCGCTGCGCAGCGCGCAGCACAGGGCTGCCAGACTTGCCAGGCCACAAGAAATAGACAGGAAGGGAGCAGGCAGCAGCACCGCCACGGCCAGCGCGCACGCGGCGAAGCCGGCCTGCAGCAGGCGCAGGCGAACGGACGGACGCACGAGCACAGTGACCGCAATCGACATGACGCGTTAAATCCGGGGTGCTGGCAAGGGGGAGAAACTGCAGATGCGCCATATCGGCCGCGAGGGCCGGGCGACAGGTGCCGGCGGGCGCCGGCACCGACTCAGCGCTCACTCCGGTTCGACCGGAGTGAGGCTAAAAAGTTCAAACTTTTCCGAACACGAGGCTACCGTTGGTGCCGCCGAATCCGAACGAGTTCTTCACCGCGTACTGGATCTTCATGTCGCGCGCCACGTTGGCGCAGAAGTCCAGGTCGCACGCAGGGTCCTGGTTGAACAGGTTGATGGTAGGCGGCACCACCTGGTGGTGGATGGCCAGTACCGTAAACACCGCTTCCAGGCCGCCGGCGCCGCCCAGCAGGTGGCCGGTCATCGACTTGGTCGACGACACCACTACCTGCTTGGCGTGATCGCCGAAGGTGCGCTTGATGCCGACCACTTCGGCTATGTCGCCCTGCGGGGTCGACGTGCCGTGGGCATTGACGTACTGCACCTGATCCGGGTTGATGCCGGAATTCTTCAGGGCCGCAATCACTGCCTTGCTGCCGCCGCTGCCATCTTCCAGCGGCGACGTCATGTGGTACGCATCGGCGGTCATGCCGAAGCCATGCACTTCTGCATAGATCTTGGCGCCGCGCGCTTTCGCATGTTCATACTCTTCCAGCACCATGACGCCGGCGCCCTCGCCCAGCACGAAGCCGTCGCGGTCGCGGTCCCACGGCCGCGAAGCGGTCGCAGGGTCGTCATTGCGGGTGGACAGCGCGCGGGCCGAGGCGAAGCCGCCCATGCCCAGCGGCGACACGGTCGATTCCGCGCCACCCGCCACCATCACATCCGCATCGCCGTACTCGATCAGACGAGCGGCGGCGCCGATGCTGTGCAGGCCGGTGGTGCAGGCCGTGACGATCGCCAGGTTGGGACCGCGCATGCCGTACTTGATCGACAGGTTGCCCGAGATCATGTTGATGATGGAAGCAGGCACGAAGAAGGGCGAAATGCGGCGCGGGCCGCGCTTGTCGTAGTCTTCCTTCTGCTCTTCAATCATCGGCAAGCCGCCGATGCCGGAACCGATGATCACGCCGATACGGTCGGCGTTTTCCTCGGTGACGACGATGCCGGAATCCTGCACCGCCTGAATGCCGGCCGCCATGCCAAAGTGGATAAAGGTATCCATGTGGCGCGCTTCCTTACCGGGGATGTAATCCTCGATATTGAAGCCCTTTACCTCACCGGCGAAGTGGGTAGTAAATGGCTGCGCATCAAACTTGGTGATGTTGGCAATCCCGGACTTGCCTTCAGTGACAGCGCTCCACGCTTCGGCAATACTATTGCCGACGGGGGACACGCAGCCGAGGCCGGTGACCACTACACGACGGTTTTTAGAACTCAAGCGATTCTCCTGGAGTCGATCGGGGCAGGCTTAGGCCTTGACGTGCGCAGTAGCGTAGTCGATCGCTTGCTGCACGGTGGTGATCTTTTCAGCTTGTTCGTCAGGGATTTCCATTTCGAACTCGTCTTCCAGAGCCATCACCAGTTCAACGGTGTCCAGGGAGTCAGCACCCAGGTCGTCCACGAAGGACGATTCGGTTTTGATGTCTGCTTCTGCGACGCCCAGTTGCTCAGCGACGATTTTCTTAACGCGTTGTTCGATATCCGACATGTTATGGCTCCAATGTGTTTGTTACGGAAAGCGCGCATTTTATCAGGTTTGCGCGCTGAAAAACTAATTTCGGCACGTGCTGCTATCTGTGCCGAAATCACTGCTAAAAGACAGTGAAAACGCGGTCAAAATACCGCATTTTCGCCATCAATTCATGTACATCCCGCCGTTTACATGCAGGGTGGTGCCGGTGATGTAGGCGGCCTGTGGCGAGGCAAGGAAAGCGGTTGCCGCAGCGATGTCTTCCGGCTTGCCCAGGCGGGCCAGCGGGATCTGCGTCAGCAGTGCGGCGTGCTGCTCATCGCCCAGCGCCTTGGTCATATCGGTGTCGATAAAACCGGGGGCGATGCAGTTGACGGTGATGTTGCGGCTGCCGATCTCGCGCGCCAGGGCGCGGCTCATGCCTTCCACGCCGGCCTTGGCCGCCGCATAGTTCATTTGACCCGGGTTGCCGGACGACGCCACTACCGAGGTGATGTTAATAATACGCCCACTTTTCGCTTTCATCATCCCCCGCAGCACGGCGCGCGACAAACGGCCCACGGAACTGAGGTTGGTGGCGATGACGCTGTCCCACTCCTCGTCCTTCATGCGCATGGCCAGGTTGTCCTGGGTGATGCCGGCATTGTTGACCAGGATGGCGACCGCGCCCCAGGTCTTGGCGATTTCGTCGATCACTTCGGCGCAGCGGGCGGCGTCGGTCACGTTCAGCACCAGCCCCTTGCCGGCCTCCGGACCGATCTCGGCCAGGTAGGCGGAAATGGCTTCGGCGCCGGCTTCGGTGGTGGCGGTGCCGATCACGCGGGCGCCCTGCTTGGCCAGCTCGATGGCGATGGCCTTGCCGATGCCGCGCGAGGCGCCGGTCACCAGCGCAACTTGATTTGCCAGATTCATGTGTTTCCTTGTTATTTGAAGGTAGCCAGGATGCGTTCCAGCGACGCCTGGTCGGTGATGGCGTCGCCCACCAGTACCGGATCGATGCGCTTGGCCAGGCCCATCAGCACCTTGCCGGGGCCGCACTCGACCACTTGCGTGATGCCGTCGGCAGCCACTTTCTGCATGGTTTCGACCCAGCGCACCGGGCTCGCGGCCTGGCGCACCAGCGCATCCTTGATGCTGGCCGGGTCGTTCAGCACGGCCACGTCGACGTTGTTGATCAGGGCGATCTGCGGCGCCGAGAAGGTCAGGCCGGCCATGTACTCGCGCAGGCGGTCCGAGGCCGGCTTGAGCAGCGAGGAGTGGAACGGCGCGGACACCGGCAGCTTCATGGCGCGCTTGGCGCCCTTGGCCTTGGCGATGTCGCAGGCGCGCTCGACCGCGGCGGTGTGGCCGGCGATAACCACTTGCGCAGGGGCGTTGAAGTTGACCGGCTCGACCACTTCAGTACCTTCAGCGGCGGCCTCGGCACAGGCGGCGCGCACGTCGTCGTCCGACAGGCCGAGCACCACGGCCATGGTGCCCTGCCCGACCGGCACGGCTTCCTGCATGGCTTGCGCGCGGAAGCGCACCAGCGGCACGGCATCCTTGAAGGAGATCACGCCGGCAGCCACCAGCGCGGAATATTCACCCAGGCTGTGGCCGGCCACGACCGACGGCAGCGGGCCGCCGGCAGCGATCCAGGCGCGGTACACGGCCACGGCGGCGGTCAGCATGACCGGCTGCGTGTTGGTGGTCAGGTCCAGCTCTTCCTTCGGGCCTTCGGCCATCAGCTTGCCCAGGTCGAACTGCAGCGCGTCCGAGGCTTCGGCGATGGTTTGCGCCACGACCGGATTGCCGGCGAAGCCGTCCATCATGGCAACGGCTTGCGAGCCCTGGCCCGGGAATACGAATGCAAATTTGCTCATATTTGTCTCTTCTTGTTGAATCTATAAGGGCGACGGGCAATCTTGCCAGTATCTTAATCGTTAGCCCTGCCGTTTAGAGTTCTAATTCTAAAACGGGCACTATTCTACATTACATTCGGGCAAGAACCGCGCCCCAAGTGAAGCCCCCGCCGACGCCTTCCATCATGACGTTGTCGCCCTTCTTGATGCGGCCATCGCGCACGGCCTGGTCCAGCGCCAGCGGAATCGAGGCTGCCGAAGTGTTGCCGTGCTGGTCCACCGTGACGATCATCTTCTCCAGCGGCAGGCCCAGTTTCTTGGCGGTGCCGTTCATGATGCGGATGTTGGCCTGGTGCGGCACCAGCCAGTCGATCTGGCCGGGCGTCATGCCGGCGTGTTCCAGCGCCTCGTGGGCCACCTTCTCCAGCACGCTGACCGCCAGCTTGAATACCGCCGGGCCGTCCATGTACAGGTAGGAGCTGCCCGCCACCGCGCCGCCGGCCAGGCTGCCCGGCACGCTCAGGATGTCCGAATAGCGGCCGTCCGCGTGCAGCTTGGTCGCCAGGATGCCGGGCTGGTCCGAGCCGGTCATGACAATGGCGCCGGCGCCGTCGCCGAACAGCACGCAGGTGGTGCGGTCTTCGAAATTGAGGATGCGCGAGAATACTTCGGCGCCGATCACCAGCACGTTCTTGTGCACGCCGGCCTTGATGAAGGCGTCGGCGGTGGAGACGGCGTAGACGAAGCCGCTGCACACGGCTTGCACGTCCACGGCGGCGCCGTTGTTGGTCTGGCCCAGCTTGCGCTGCACGATGCAGGCGGTGCTGGGGAAGCTGCCGAAGAAATCCGGGGTGGAGCTGGCGACGATGATCAGGTCGATGTCGTCGATCTTCATGCCGGCCATCTCGAGCGCGTTGCGGGCCGCATGCACGGCCAGGTCGGACGAGGCTTGCTCAGGCTCGGCGTAGTGGCGCGCGGAAATGCCGCTGCGGCTGGAAATCCATTCGTCGGACGTCTCTATCCCCTTGGCCGCCAGCTGGGCGGTCAAGTCCTGGTTGGTCACGCGTTTTTCAGGCAGGTAGCTGCCGGTGCCAATAATTTTGCTATACAAAGTCATGCGTTTCCATCCACTTTCAGGTGACGGAGCTGGGCTCCTGTGTAGTCTCCGTGCTTCGCGGCATCAGTTCGGCAATCATGGTCGACAAATGTGCCTGCACGTCATTTTTTGCAGCATCATACGCTCGACGGATCGCCCATTCAAATGAATATGCGTCGGCTCCGCCGTGACTCTTGAACACCAGGCCGCGCAAGCCCAGCAAGCTGGCGCCATTGTAGCGGGATGGATTGAGGCGGCTCTTGATGGCCTTCAGAGCACTGCTGGCGATCAGCGCGCCCAGCATGGTGAAGATGTTGCGCTTGAATTCGGATGTCAGCACGTCCTTGAAGAAGCGCGCCACGCCTTCCACCGATTTCAAGGTGACATTGCCGACAAAGCCGTCGCACACCACCAGGTCGGTGGTGCCTTTGAAAATGTCGTTGCCTTCCACGTTGCCGTAGAAGTTGAGCGCGCCGCGCTCGTGGTCGGCCTGCAGCAGCTTGCTGGTCAGCTTGACCACTTCATTGCCCTTGATGTCCTCGGTGCCCACGTTGAGCAGGCCGATGGTGGGCCGGGCAATGCCTTCCATGGCATTGACCAGCACCGAGCCCATGATGGCGAACTGATGCAAATGGTGCGGTTCGCAGTCGACATTGGCGCCCAAGTCCAGCATATAGGTCGGGCCGCCCTTCTGGTTGGGCATGATGGAGCAGATGGCGGGACGGTCGACCCCGGCCATGGTCTTCAGCACATAGCGCGAGACGGCCATCAGGGCGCCGGTGTTGCCGGCCGAGACGGCGGCCTGGGCCTTGCCGTCCTTGACTTGCTCGACCGCCACGCGCATCGACGAATCCTTCTTGCGGCGCAGGGCGACCTCGAGCGGATCGTCCATCAGCACCTGCTCGGAGGCGTGCTGGAGGGAGATGCGCGGATGCGCCTCGGCGTGGTGCTTCTTGAGCTCGGCGCGGATGGCGTCTTCCAGGCCGACCAGGATCAGCTCGGCTTCCGCCTCACGCTTCAAAAAGGAAATGGCGGCAGGAATGGTGACAGACAGGCCGTGATCTCCGCCCATGCAGTCGATAGAAATTTTGATTGTCATTGTGGGACAAATGCGCGCCTGAAACGGATTCAGGGCTGCAGAGATGCGGGTTTGACAGGCAGGCTGCTTAGCCGCCAAGGAAAAGAAAAAAGCGGCGCCACGTCAGTAAAAACCACGTCGCACCGCTCTTATTCTTGGTAAAAACGTCGATTACTCGTCGTTTTTGGTCTTCAGCACTTTACGGCCACGGTAGAAACCGTTAGGGCTGATGTGGTGACGCAGGTGCGTTTCACCGGTGGTTGGCTCGATACCCAGTTGTGGAGCAACCAGGAAATCGTGCGAACGGTGCATACCGCGCTTGGATGGGGACTTCTTATTCTGCTGAACTGCCATGATGACTCCTAATACATAAGTTCTAAAATTCTAACACATTCGACCGGCAAATACATGCGAATCGAGTATCCCAGCGGCAAAATCTGCCGCCATCGATCTAGTGATCGACGTTCTGATGCCACTTACTACAACAATGCCAATACTCGCAACACTCGACTGCCTGCACGCGCTTTGACACGTTCTTTACAACAACTTGTTCTGTACTTATTTTTTGAGGTCTTTCAGACCTTCAAAGGGCGACTTCTTCTCGGACTGCAGAGAGTCGAGCAGCGCCGTACTCGGACATACATCGTGTTTCGGCGTGTGCGGCAGGGCCAGCAGCGCCTCATCTTCCACCAGGTACATCAGGTCCATGTCGCGGGTGCCCACGATCACGTCCACCGTTTCATCGTCGATCATCTCTTCGATTTCATCAGCTTGCTCGTCGTCCTTGCCCAGCATCAGCAGCGTCGAGGACGCCAGGTGGTGGGCGTAAGGCTGCATGCAGCGCTGGCAAACCAGCTGCACGGTGCCGTCCACGGTCAAGCGCATCTGTGGAAAGCCATGCTTGCTGACGCCGCCCGCCACCGTCCAGGTGATGGCGCCGGACGCATCCGCGCATTCCTTGGCCAAGCGGGTCATCTCTGCGACCGGCGTCACGCCGTCGCGGTTTGCCTTAGTCCGACTAAAATCAAACGCGTCGATCACAAAAGCACTCATAGCCTGCATTCCCCGGAAAACCTGCGATAATAGCAGGGTTTTCGCCCGCACGTCAAAGCCCGCGCACATTTTTGTGCAGGCTTTGCCCTAAATACACGGCGCACAGAGCATATAACAATTTCCCAGGCAGAGCCAGTAAACTAGATGCTTACCGAACAGAATTCTTCCCAGCCCCGCCTCATCCTCGCTTCCAGCTCCGCCTACCGCAAGGAACTGTTGTCCCGCCTGCAACTGCCGTTCGACGTGGCGGTGCCGGCCATCGACGAAAGTCCCCGGCCCGGCGAGACGCCGAGCGCCACCGCGCTGCGCCTGGCGCGCGAAAAAGCCGCCGCCGTGGCCGCCACCCATCCCGGCTGCCTGGTGATCGGCTCCGACCAGGTCGCCACGCTGGACGGCGAGCAGATCGGCAAGCCCGGCAACCACGCCGCCGCGCTGGCCCAGCTGCAGAAAATGCGCGGCCGCGAAGTCGTCTTCCACACCGCGCTGTGCCTGTGGGACGGCCGCATCGGCCATGCTTATATAGAAGACATCCAGACCGTGGTGAAGTTCCGCGATTTGCCGGACCGCGAGCTGGACGCCTATTTGCGCATCGAGCAGCCGTACGACTGCGCCGGCAGCGCCAAGAATGAAGCGCTGGGCATCGCCATCCTGGAACGCATCGACAGCAGCGACCCGACCGCGCTGACCGGCCTGCCGCTGATTGCCCTGACCGGCATGCTGCGCCAGGCGGGCGTCGCCTTTTTCAACACCAAATAATTCCTATGCCAGGCACCCTCTTCCTCATTCCCAACACCCTCGGCGAGACCGAGGCGCTGTCCCATGTCATTCCCGAGCATGTGCAGGCTACCACCGCCGCCCTCGGCTACTTCGTGGCGGAAAACGCCAAGACCGCGCGCGCCTTTTTGAAACTGGTGGATGCGCAGCATCGGCTGTCCCGTCCGCTGCAGGAAATCAAGATCAGCGAACTGAACGTGAACACGCCGCAGCAGGCGCTGCTGGGACTGCTGGGACCGCTGCTGGCCGGCCAGGACGCGGGCCTGGTGTCCGAGGCGGGCGTGCCGGCCGTGGCCGACCCGGGCGCCGACCTGGTGCGCCTGGCGCACCAGCACGGCATTCCGGTACGCCCGCTGGTGGGGCCGTCCTCCATCCTGCTGTCGGTCATGGCAAGCGGCCTGAACGGCCAGAGCTTCGCCTTCAACGGCTACCTGCCCACCGACGCGGCGCTGCGCGCCAAGCGCATCAAGGAGCTGGAAAGCCGTTCGCGCAACGAAAAGCAGACGCAGCTGTTCATCGAAACGCCCTACCGCAACGCGGCCATGCTGGAAGCGCTGGTGGCCAGCTGCGCCGGCGGCACCTTGATTTGCGTGGCCACCGACATCAGCCTGCCGTCCGAAACCATCCGCACCATGACGGGCGCGCAATGGAAGAGCCTGCTCACGGCGGGCAAGGCGCCGGACTTCCACAAGAAGCCCACCGTGTTCCTCATCCTGGGCCAGTAAGGCCGCCCGATGCAGCCCGCCGACCTCGCCATCTCGATCCGCAGCTATGGCGACGTCCGCTCGACGGACAAGCATGACTACGCGCAGCTGGTGCTGCCGCTGCAAGGGGCGGTCATGCTGGACATCGAGGGCAGGCAGGCCCGGCTCGATCCGCTGCGCGCAGCGTTCGTCGCGCCGGGGGCGTGGCATTCGCAGCTGGGCACCTCGCACAACCGCTCGCTGATCCTGGACATCGCCGCACCCGCATTGCCGGCCCCGCTGCGCGACCAGCTCGGCGAGCGCCCCTTCCACGCGCTGAACGCCGCCTCCGGCAAACTGGTCGAATTCATGGGCCTGATGCTGGACCAGCAAGCCGCCCCGCCCGCCGCCGTGCAGGCTTGGCTTGGACTGCTGATGGACTCGCTCACGCTCAAATCGCCCCAGCCACGCACCCGCCTGGCCGTGCTGATGGCCGCCATCAGCGCCGATCCGGGCCTGCCGTGGAGCACTGAACGCATGGCGGGACAAGCCGGCCTCAGCGTGAGCCGCTTGCACGCGCTGTTCCGCGAGGAACACCACGCCACGCCGCACGGCTGGCTGCAGGCCACGCGCATGCAGTACGCGTGCACGCTGCTGGCGCGCGGCAGCCTGCCCATCGCCGACATCGCCTGCCGCGCCGGCTTCGCCGACCAGAGCGCCCTTACCCGCGCCATGCGCAACAGCCTGGGCCAGACGCCGGCCGCGTACCGCAGGCAGGCGCAGGAGAATTTGCCTAAAAGCTGAGAGCCGGCGACAAGAGATTTCCGCGCACGCGGGGCAAGATCGCCCCAACTGCAAAGGAACTCGAATGGACTCGAATCAAGCTGGAATCAAAACGATGGGCCTGGGCATAGCCTGCGGCGTGGCGGCCGGCGCGCTGTGGGGGCTGGTGTTCCTGGCGCCCGAGCTGGCACGCGGCCACACCCCGCTGCAACTGTCCGCCGGGCGCTACCTGGCCTATGGCATTGCCGCCTGCGCGCTGATTGCGCCCTCGTGGCGCCGCCTGCGCGCCGCACTGGGCTGGCGCGACTGGCGCGCGCTGGTCTGGCTCAGCATGCTGGGCAACATCCTCTACTATCTGCTGCTGGCCAGCGCCGTCCAGCTGGGCGGCGTGGTGACGACGTCGCTGGTGATCGGCCTGCTGCCGGTGGCCGTCACCGTGATCGGCAGCCGCGAACAGGGCGCCGTTCCGCTCGCGCGCCTGGCGCCGTCCCTGCTGCTCAGCGCGGCGGGCACGGCCTGCATCGCCTGGCAAGCGCTTGCCGCGCCCCACCTGGCCGCCCGCACCACGGCAAGTGCCGCTGCTGCCGCCGCCGCCCCGGCCGCCGGCGGCGAGGCGGCAATCGGCTTGCTGTGCGCGTTCGGCGCCCTGCTCTCCTGGACCGCCTACGCCGTCGCCAACAAGCGCACGCTGGCAGCGTTGGGCCACATCAGCTCGCACGACTGGAGTTTGCTGACCGGCGTGGCCACCGGCGCGCTGGCCCTGCTGCTGGCCGTGCCCGCCTTCCTGCTGCCGCACCACGGCGCCGCTGGCGCCGCTACAGGCATGGGCGCCGCCGGCTGGCTGCGCTTCATCGCCATCGTCACGGCGGTCGGCCTGCTCTGCTCCATCGTCGGCAACGCCCTGTGGAACCGCGCCAGCCGCATACTGCCGCTCACCATGAGCGGCCAGCTCATCCTGTTCGAAACCCTGTTCGCCTTGCTCTACAGCTTCCTGTGGGAAGCGCGCTGGCCCACAGGCATGGAATGCGCCGCCGTCGCCCTGCTCTGCGCCAGCGTCCTCAGCTGCACCTCCGCCCACAGAAAGACATGATATATTCGCCAAGCTTATTGATTTCCCAAGGACACCGCATGGCCGAAACGCACCGGCTGCCTCATCGACTGCAAATCGTCGACGCCCTGCGCGGCTTCGCCCTGCTGGGCATCCTCAGCGTCAACATCTGGGCCTTCGCCGACTCGCACTTCGCCTCGCCCGCCGCCAATCCAGCTTACGTGTCCGCGCTGGACAAGGCCGTGCGCTTCCTGGCCGCACTGGTGTTCGAGACCAAGTTCTACCTGCTGTTCTCCTTCCTGTTCGGCTACAGCGTGACACTGCAGATGGACGCCGCCGCGCGCGCCCAGGCCGCCTTCCTGCCACGCATGCTGCGCCGCCAGGCGGGCCTGATCGTGCTCGGCCTGCTGCACGGCGCCCTGCTGTTCTACGGCGACATCATGTCGCTGTACGGTGCGCTCGGGCTGATCCTGCTGGCCTGCCGCCACTGGCCGCCGGAGCGCGCGGCCAAGGCGGCAATCTGGCTGCTCAGCGTGATGGGCCTGGGATGGATGCTGTTCGGGCTGCTGCTGGCCGGCGTCACCGAGGCAGCACCGCCCGACACCAGCGCCGTGCTCAAGCTGCAGGCGTTCCGCGGCAGCGCCGCCGCCACACAGGCCTACCACCTCGGCCATCTGCCGGAAATGCTGGGCATTATCCTGCTGCTGCAAGCGCCCAGCGCCATGGCGCTGTTCTTCCTCGGCTTTGCCGCCGGCCGCCTGCGCCTGTTCGAGCAGCCAGAGCTCTGCCGCGAAGCCGCGCACCGGATGCTGCGCCTTGGCCTGCCGCTGGGCCTGGCCGGTGCGCTCTGCTACGCCGCCGCGTCGACCTACGGGCCCGGCGGCTGGCTGGAGGTCATGGCCTTCGGCTTCGGCCAACTGAGCGCGCCGCTGCTGTGTTTCTCCTACGTCGCCGCCGCGCTGCTGCTGTTTGAACGGCCTGCGGGACAGCGCATCGAAGCCGCGCTGGCGGCGCTCGGCAAAATGGCGCTGAGCAACTACCTGCTGCAATCGCTGCTGCTCGGCCTGCTGTTCACCGGCTACGGCCTGCGCCTGATCGACCGCCTGCCGCCGCTGGCTGTGCTGGCCTGCGTGCCGCCGCTATACGCGCTGCAGATGCTGCTCAGCCGCTGGTGGCTGGCGCGTTACCGCTATGGCCCCGGCGAATGGCTGCTGCGCGCGGCCACGCTGGCCGCCGTCCCGCCGCTGAGCAAGTGACAAAGTGTGACTATTCCGCCGTCCCGGGCTGCTATGCTGCCCGGTAACTTGCCACAAGGAATTAGTCCATCCGCGATCGATATGGGTAACAGCCACTCAAAACGCCAGAGTTTCCTGCCGGGCCTGCTGGCCACCGGCATCACGCACGCGCTGCGCATCCCCTTGGCGGCGCCGCGCCCAGCTACTGCGCCGACAGCCGCTTCTGGCTGCTCCTGCAAGTGTTCGACATCGCCGGCGCCGCGCTGGCGGGCATCGCGCCGGCCGGCGACCGGGCGGTGGCGAGGAAGTCTTCCTGCGGGGCTTTCTGGGCAACGGGCTGCGCCGCTTCGGCGCCTCCAACGCCATCGCCATATCGCTGCTGGTGCGGCTTCTTACGCACACTTACCAGGGGCCACACGGCACCTTGAACGTGGTATGTTCGGCGCCGCCCCCGGCATGTACTTGTTCCGCACCGGCCGCCTGGTTCCGGTGATCGCTGCGCACATCCTGGCAGACGCAGCTGCCTTACTCAATACTGGAGCTTCATGATCATCCGACCGACCACCGAATCAGACTGGGAAACCCTGAAAGCCATCCGCCTGGCGGCGCTGCTGGACGCGCCAACTGCCTTTGGCGTGACGCACGCCAGCGCCGCCGCCTACACCGACGCGCAGTGGCGGGAACGCGCCTCGGGCCGCAACGGCACCGAATTCCTGCTGGCGTTCGACGGCGATGCCGCCACCGGCATGGCCGCCCGCGCCGTCAGCGCCAAGCAGGAATGCAACCTGATCGGCATGTGGGTGCGGCCGCCGTACCGGGGCACGCCGGTAGCCGCCGCGCTGGTGCGGACACTGCTGGAACGCGCCGTGGCGCAGGGGCACACGCGCGTCGTGCTCGACGTTTCACCCGGCAACCAACGCGCCGCCGCCTTCTACCGCAAGCTGGGCTTTGCCTTCCTGCCTGCATGGGAGCCGCTCGCGAGCTACCCGGACATCACCGTGCAGAAGATGGAATGGCTGTCCACCAACCCGCACAACTGAACCATGACACGACACACACTATCGGCCCTGCTTGCAGCCACCGCCGCCTTCGCCGTCGCCGCGCCGGCCCGCGCGGAACGCCTGCTCGACGAAGCCACCATACAAATCAGGAATGAGACCCGGCGCTACTACCGCTTGCATGATACCGAGGCGCCGCCGGAGGGGCCGCTGATCGTGCTGGTCAGCGGTTCCGGCTGCAACGATTTCGGCGCGCGCTTCAGCAAATACTTCGAGTCCTACCCGAAGTCGCTGGACCTGTATTTCCTCGAAAAGCCGCACATCGACAAGGGCGCCAGCGGCGAGCCCGGCACCTGTTCCGACGCCTACAAGCGCGCCGACAACCTGGGCCGGCGCGTAGCCGACACGCTGGAATTCATCGACACGCACGAACACCTGAGAAACCGGCCGCCGGGCTCGCTGGCCTTGCTGGGATTTTCCGAAGGCGGCCAGGTCGCGCCCATCGTGGCATCGCGCAGCAAGAAAGTGGGCTGGCTGGCGGTGGCGGGCGCCGGCGGCATGCGCCAAGGCGCAGGCTTCCTGCTGTTCGCCGACCGTGGCGTCGCGCCGTATGCCGAGTTTTCCAGGCCACGGCTGGAGGCCGAATTTGCAGCCATCGCCAAGGAACCGGACGCACTGGACAAGGAATTCTTCGGCCACCCCTACGCATACTGGAGCTCGCACCTGTTCCATGACCCCCTGCCGGTGTATGCGCAGCTCGACATCCCCATCGTGGTGGCCATGGGCGAGAAGGATGACAGCGAGCCGGTCGAAGCGGGCCGCCTGCTGAAGAATTACTTTGCACAGCGCCCGCAGAAGAAGTTCCAATTCATCGAATACAAGGATGCGAACCACGGCCTGCAAGCGAACGGGAAGTCCCATGCGAAGGACTTCGTGGGCAGCCTGGCGCAGTGGTTCAAGGGCGACGCCAAGGCGTTCGCGAACCAGCCGGGCAACTAAGGCATCAGCATGCGGGCGGCGTCCTCCGGCGGCACGTAGCGCTGCACCATGCGCTGCACGCTGCCGTCAGCCTGCATTTCCTTGATCAGCAAGCCCCAGCGCCTGGCGTCTTCGGCGCTGAAGTGCTTTTTGCTGATCAGCAGATTGGCCGCTTCGCGCGACAGCGCAGGCGCCCAGTCCTCTATCCTCACCTTGTCCGCGCGCAGGTAGTGCGAGTACACCAGCTGCGTGCCCAGCACCGCCTGGAAGCGTCCCGCCTTGAACATGGCGTACAACTGCTCGGTGCTGTCGATTTCATCGATGCGCGCGATATTGCGCAACTGCGCCACGAAGCCGTCAAACGGCTTGCCCGGAAAGTGGCCGCGCGCCACGCCGAGGCGCAGGTTGGGGCTGGCGATGAAGTCGGCCGGCGAGCGGATGGCGGGGCTCACGTCCTTGCTCAGGATGATCATGTTTTTCATCCAGAGATAGGGAACCGCATGCGCGAACACCTTGCGCTCGGCGGTGGCAATGGCGGACAAGGTCATATCCACCCTGCCGGCCTGCATCTCCTGCCAGATGCGGCCGCGCATCATCACCTTGTATTCAAAGCGGCAGCCGCTGCGCGCCGACAGCAATTCCGCCACGTCCTTGTCCAGCCCGGCGCCGGCACGGTAGAAGCCGCCGAATTCATACAGGCCGAACACGATGGGGCGCGGCGGGCAGGCCGGGCCGTCCTTGACCTGGGCCAAGGCGGCGGGGGCCAGCATCATGCAAAGCAGTGCGCAGACGGCCATGCGCACCGAAGCTGGCAATCGGCTAGCGGCAGTGCGGCGCGTGGGCTGGCGGCGTGGCGAAGACATGGCGGCGCCGCAGCGTCAGTGCACGCCGCTGGTGTAGTCGTTCACCCAGTCGAAGGCGGCCACCTGGATGGCGTACAGTTCGGCCGGCGACAGGTTCATGTCCTGCAGCATGCGGCCCAGCATGGCCGGCTCGCCGGCCTCCTCCAGCCGCTCGATGTGTTCAATCAGCGTCAGCATGCGGCCATAGTCTCCGTCACGCGCCAGCAAGGCGCCGCGCACTTCGTCCAGCACGTTGACGCTGTCCAGGATCTCGTCCATCTTCACCGAAAACAAGGTGTCCATCAGCGACATCACGCCCACCGTGAAGCCGATATCGGCGCTGGTGCGCTGGCCGGGCCGCAAGCGCTCGACGATCAGTTCGAGCGTCTTGCCGCGGGTGGTGGCCATCTGCAGCAGCGGCGAATCGAATTCCGGCTTCTGGCCGGTGCGCACGTACAGCAGGATTTGCAGCCAGCGCTGCAGCTGGCGCCGTCCCAGCACGATGAGCGCGTGGCCGACCGAGTTGATGCGGAAGCGCGCGCCCACCGCCGGCGTGTTCACCAGCCGCAGCAGGTTCAGGGTGATCAGCGGATCGTGCTTGACGCTGCGCTCGAGCTCGCGCTGGTCGGCGTCCGAACCGAGCAGGTTCAGCAGATTGAGGATGGACAGCTGCGACGGCGTGATTTTCTTCCCGCTCAGGATCACGGGGCGCGCGAAATAATAACCCTGGAAGTACTCGAAGCCCAGGTCCATGCATTGCTGGAACTCCTCCACCGTCTCGACCTTTTCGGCCAGCAGTTTCTGGTGCGAGTTGCGCATGGAACCGGCCAGCGCGGACAGGCGCGCGGGCTGCATGTGGTGGATGTCGACCTTGATCACGTCCATCATCGGCTGCAGCTTGCTCACATCCTCGGATTCCGACACCACGTCGTCCAGCGCGAAGCGGAAGCCGGCTTCCTTCAGCTCGCGCACGCGTTCCAGCACGTCCGGCGTGGCCTGTACGGTTTCCAGGATTTCGAGGATGACTTTGTCGTTCGGCAGGAAGCGGATGAAGTCGCTCATCAGGCCCACCTTGTCGACATTGACGAAGGCCATCTGGTCGCCCACCACCTGCCCCATGCCCAGTTCGGAGGCGTGGGCGATCACGGTGGCGGTGGCGGCGGCGTCATCGGTGACGTCCGCCTTGTCGGTGTCGGCGTTACGGAACAGCAGCTCGTATGCGACCAGGCGCTGGCTGCGGTTGAGGATGGGCTGGCGCGCCAGGTAGAAATGGTTGGCGAGCGCAGGCGCGATCTGTAGCGGCGAAGCGATGGTCATGGGCTACCCCAATCTGCGGCGGTATGGTAAGACTATACCTATCGATACAGTCTTGCCAACATTTATTGTCGCGAATTACGGGCGGCGCGGTTTGGTGTTGCGCGGCGTGCTCGTGCGTGGACCATCGGTGCCCAGCTTGGCTGCCGGCTTGGCGCCGGCCGGACGGCTGTAGCTGGCGCCGGGCGAGCCGGGACGGCCGGTGCCTGTGCCTGGCGTGCCGGGACGTGACGACGTGCGCAGGCTGCCGCGCGGCGCGGTCGGGGCGTTGTTGCCGCGCAGGCTGCCGCCCGGGCCGATGGCGCGCGGCGAGATCGGCGCGCGCAGGCCGCCGCGCGGATTGTTCTCCGCTTGCTGCAGCGACGCCGCGCGCGGCGCGGTGGCGGCGTTGCCCGACTCCAGCACGAAGCTGGCGCCGGCATCTTCGCCCAGCACTTCCACCAGGTAGGGCATCACTTCCTTCAACGTGGCTTCCAAGGTGAAAGGCGGGTTGACGATGAACATGCCGCTGCTGTGCAGGCCGCCGAAGCCGTCCGGGCCCGGCGTGCGGATGGTCAGCGTGACATTCAGCCATTCGGTGCCCTTGATGTGCTTCATGCGCTCGGCGAAATTGCGCGCCTCGATACGCTGCAGGATGGGGTACCAGATGGCGTAAGTCCCGGCCGGGAAGCGCCTGGTGGCATCGTTCAGCATGTCCACCACTTTGCGGTAGTCCTGCTTGTCCTCGTACGGCGGGTCGCACAGCACGACGGCGCGGCGCGACGGCGGCGGCAGCAGGCCTTTCAGTTCCTGGAAGCCGTCGCCGCGCGTGACCAGCACGCGCTTGCCGCGCACGGTGGAGCGCACGCCCTGCGCGGCCTTGTGTTCGTCGAGCTTGCGGAAGTTGTCGGTCAGGATCTTGGAATCGGCCGGGTGCAGTTCGTACAGGCGCAGCCGGTCCTGCTCGCGCGCTACCTGGTCGGCGCAGTACGGCGAGCCGGGGTAGTAGCGCATCTTGCCGCTCGGGTTCATGGACTTGATCAGGTCCACGTATTCAGCCAGCGCCGCCGGCATGTCGGTGCGTTCCCACAGCGGGCCGATGCCGGTTTCGTATTCAGCGTTCTTGGACGCAAAATTGCCGTCCAGCGCATACACGCCCGCGCCGGCATGGGTGTCGATGTAGCTGTAGGCGGTGTCCTTCTGGTTCATATACTGAAGCAGCTGGACCAGCACGAAATGCTTGAGCACATCGGCGTGGTTGCCGGCGTGGAAGGCGTGGCGGTAACTGAACATGGTGTGGGGATTTCCTTAAAGATGATGCTGCAAGGGTGCATTATACCTAAGGAGTCCCCGGTTACCGGCTTACGCGACCTTCTGCGGCGGGTCGAAGCACCGCTCGTCTTCATGGGAACCGTGCAGCGCGGCGATCGGATTCCGGCATTGCCGGATGGCCCGGGCCACCGCGTCGACGTATCCGGCGCCCACTTCGCGCTGGTGCCTGCCGGGGGCGAAGCCCTTGGCGGCGGCGGCAAATTCGGCCTCTTGCAGTTCCACGAAGGCCGGCATCTGGCGCCGCGCGTAGCCGTGCGCGAGATTGAACATCCCGTAGTTGAGCGCGTGGAAGCCGGCCTGCGTGACGAACTGGAAGGCGTAGCCCATGGCGCCCAGCTCCTTCTGGAATTTGGCGATGGTGGCGTCGTCCAGGTGCTTTTTCCAGTTGAACGATGGCGAGCAGTTATAGGCCAGCATCTTGCCGGGGAACTTGTCGTGCACGGCATCGGCGAACCGCTTGGCGAATACCAGATCCGGTTTGCCGGTTTCGCAGCACACCAGGTCGGCGTACGGCGCGTAGGCCAGCGCGCGCGCCACCGCCTGGTCAAGGCCGGGACGCACCTTGTAAAAGCCTTCCACGGTGCGCTCGCCGGTGCAGAACGGCTGGTCGTTGCCATCCACGTCCGAGCTCAGCAAGTCGGCCGCGGCGTCGGTGCGGGCGACCAGCAAGGTGGGCGTGCCCATCACGTCCGCCGCGAGGCGCGCGGCGGCCAGCTTGTCCACGGCCTCGCGGGTCGGCACCAGGACCTTGCCGCCGCAAGCCAGCAGGTCCCCCAGATGCACGCCGGCGACGCCGGCCTCTATCATGGCCTTCGTCAGCTGGTAGGTGTTCAGGGCGCCGCCGGAACCGGCTTCGGCATCGGCGACGATAGGGACGAAAAAGTCGATCTCGCTGCTGCCTTCGGACCACTGCTGCTGGTCGGCCTGCTGCAAGGTGCTGTTGATGCGGTGCACAGCCGCAGGCGCCGGGTCGGCCGGATACGGCGGCTGGTCCAGCGGCGTTTCGCAGGACAGGTGGATGGCTCTCAGTCCAGCCCTAACCTGCTGCATGGCCTGGCTGCCGGTTTGCGCGCCGAGGGCGCTGACGAACGGTTCACGGTTGAGCAGTTCCCACAGTTTTTCAGCGCCGCGCTGGGCCAGGGTATGCTCGATTTTCAGCGAACCGCGCAGGCGGACCACGTCGCAGGCCGTGTAGCGGCGGGCGATACCCTTCCAGCGCGGATTGCTGCCCCATTCCATTTGCAGCGCCGCCGCCTGCTGTTCACGAGTTGCCATGATGCTCTCCTATCGATGTAATTCTTTAGCTACATCATAGGATGGATTGTTCAATGCAGCATCTCTCTTCTATAAGACAAATAATCAGAAAAAAATGCTTTGGGATCAGTCGCTTAGCTACGCCTTTTCATGTGGCGGAAAGATATTCCTTGTCATGAAAGCGCCGCACTGATGCGCCGCCGCATGCCATTCCACATGATGAAACAGTTTTTGCGCAGCGTGAAAAGATGCCGTTTACGCCTCAAACTTTCCAAATTGAAATGGAAGTTATCATAAGAAAACACAATGGGACAATTGGAGAGAGTCTGCTAATCTGAAGATACTTTAAAAACCACAGCAGCCTGGCGCCGCGTGGAACCGGATGATGTCGACGCTGAAAGCGGTATCCGGTTGCTACGGCGTGGGGCTAGGCCCGTGCCGCCGCTTGTCCGGACAAGCGGCATGCGCGAATCGGCCGCAGCGTCGCCTCGACGCGTGCGGCCATTTCTTTTCTGGCTGGCCCAACAGCTCGCGGGGCGCCGCCCCGTCGAACAGCTTCTCCAGCCAGTCTTGCAACTCCTGCAGGCTGGACGCGGGGCGGCAGGGTCAGGCGAGCTGTTTTTGCGAGACCAGGATGCCGTCGGCGTCGGCGTAGATCCAATCGCCGGGGCTGACGGCCACGCCGCTGATCTGGACGCGCACGTCGCGCGCGCCGTCGCCGTGCTTGGAGCTTTTTTGCGGATGGGCGCCCAGCGCGCGCACGCCCACGGCGCAAGCGTTAATTTCGTCAACGTCGCGGATGCAGCCGTGCACCACGATGCCGGACCAGCCGTTGTTCTGCGCCAGCAGCCCCAACTGGCCGCCCACCAGCGCGCGGCGCAGGCTGCCGCCGCCGTCCACCACCAGCACGTTGCCGTTGCCCTGGGTCTCCAGCGTGCTGCGCACCAGCGCATTGTCTTCGAAGACCTTCAGCGTGGTGGCGCGGCCGCTGAATTTCTTGTGCTGGCCGTAGTGCTGGTACACGGGCGGCAGCACGGCCAGCGTGCCGTCTTCCAGCAGCTCGGCATTGTCGTCGCACAGGTCGGTGGTGGCAAAGTTCATGGCGTCTCCGGCTGGTTGGCAATTGATGGGTGATTCTAAGCCTTTTGCAGGCGCACCGCGCGGGTGTTGCTGCCCACGCCCACCGCAGTGGCGATCGCCAGCGCCTGGAACAGGCCGATGAATACGAACACCCAGGACGGATGATGCGCGTCCATCAGCGCGCCGAACACCAGCGGGCCGACCGACAGGCCGCTGTCCAGCCCCGAATACACCACGCCGAACACGCGGCCGGTGGCATTCGGCGGCGCGGCGGCGCGGATCAGCAGGTCGCGCGACGGGCCGGCAATGCCGGACGCGAAGCCGACCGCGCCCATCAGCACCACGGCCATCCAGGCGGGAACCAACGCCAGCGCCAGCACGATCGCCAGCGCGGCGGCGCTGCCGAAGGCAACGGTGATGGTACGGTCGTGGTTGCTGCTGCGCGCGCCGAGAAAGCCGCCCAGCGCCATGCCCGCCGCCGATGCCGCCATATAGGCCGTATAGGCGGAGGTGGCCCAGCCCAGCGACATGCCGTACAGGTCCACCAGCGCGGTGGAGGCGAAGCTCTGGATGCCGGCCAGCGCCAGCGCGGTAATGAAGAAGAAGGCAAAGCACATCCACACAGATTGCAGGCGCAGGAAGGCCAGCGAGCCGCCCGCCGGCTGTCCGGGCGCGGCTTTCACGATGGGATCGGGCCGCAGCGCGTGGCGGTTCAGAAACAGCAGCGCGAGCACGATGAAGGGCAGCGCGGCGGCGCACAGCAGCGCGGTGCGCCAGCTTGACATGGCGGTGACGAAGGTCATGAAGATGGGCGACAGCGCCCAGCCGATATTGCCGCTGATGCCGTGCACCGAGAAGCCGTGCGCCAGCCGCGCCTTGGACACGCGCTGGTTCAGCAGCGTGTAGTCGGCCGGGTGGAACACGCTGTTGCCGACGCCGGCCAGCATGGCGCCGGCCAGCAGCATGGTGTAGTTGGGCGCGGCGGCCAGCGCCAGCGCGGACACGCCCAGCAGCGCGATGCCCGAGCACAGCACGGCGCGCGCGCCGAACCGGTCGACCACGAAGCCGGCCAGGGCCTGGCCGATGCCGGAGACGACGAAAAACACCGTCATCAGCAAGCCCAGCTCGGCGTACGACAGGTTGAATTCGGGTTTGAGCCAGGGGAACAGCGCAGCCAGGATCAGGTGGTAAAAGTGCGAGATGCCGTGCGCCACGCCGACCAGGCCGATCACGCGCGCATCCTGCCGCAAGCTTGCGGTGCTCATAAGGACTCCATGGATGGGTATGCAGAGCCCAGTGTAGCAATCCGGCGGCGGCTGATTTAAGATAGGCGGACATCTTTTGTCGCAATCCTGCCAAGGCCCGCCCATGCACATCCCGATTGTCACCCACACCAACCATTATCATCCTCGCAACGAACCGAGCGATGCGCGGCCGGTGACGCTGCGCGCGCGCGACCTGGAGGCGGCCGAATTCATGGCGCCGCACAGCCACGAATGGGGCCAGGTGACCTATGCGCTGGAAGGCGTGGTTCGCGTGACGGCCAACAATAGCAGCTGGATCGTGCCGCCTCTGCGGGCCATCTGGATCGCGCCGCACGTGGAGCACGCGGTGACGGTGCTGGAGAAGGCGCGCCTGCGGCCGCTGTGCGTGCTGGCTGCGCGCGCGCCATTCGCGGGCACGGAATGCAAGGTGCTGGAGGTGTCGGGCCTGCTGCGCGAGCTGATTGTGGCGCTGGAGCAGCTCGACCTGGGCAAGGAGACTGCGCGCGAGCCGCTGCTGGCAGAGTTGATCCTCGACGAGCTGGCGCGGTCGGCCACGCGCCCGATCCGCGTGCCGCTGCCGGAGGACAAGCGCCTGAAAATGCTGTGCGCGGCGCTGATGGACGACCCGGCCTCGCCGCAGACGCTGGAACATTGGGCGCGCCAGGTGGGCGCTTCCGAGCGCACGCTGGCACGCCTGTTCGAACGCGACCTGGGGCTGACCTTCGGCCAATGGCGCCAGCAGGTGCGGCTGGCACACGCGGCGCCGCTGATCGCGCGCGGCCTGCCGATGGCGCAAGTGGCCGAGCAATTGGGCTACACCAGCCAATCGGCGTTTTCGGCCATGTTCAAGAAGACCTTCGGCACCACGCCGTCCGCGTTCTTTACGTAAGCCGCCGGCTAGGCCAATTCATCGAGCAGGCTGCGGGCCAGGCGCAGGTCGCGCGTGGCGTGGCCTTCGCTGTAGCGGCTGTAGATGGCCTCCAGCGGCGCGCGCGCCTCCAGGCGCCGCTGCTGCGACCAGCGCAAGCGCGCCAGGCTGGTGGCCGCGCGCAGCTGCCAGGCGCCAGCGCCCTGCTCCGCCGCGATGGTCAGCGCACGCTCGAACAGTTGTTCGGCTTGCGCGTCCGAACCGGCCTGGCACAGGGTTTCCCCCCAGCTGCGCAGCACTTCGGCGCGGCTCCAGCCCGCGCTGCCGCCCTCGGCGCGCGCGATCGCCCGCGCCGACAGCAGGCGCGGATGCAGCGTCGCCAGCACGTCCACCTGCAGATCGCCGCAATGCCGGTCCTGCTGCAAGGCGAACAGTTCGTCGTCCTGCGGCGGGTGGCGGCCATGCAGCAGGCGCTGCGCCAGCGCGTGGCCCCGGCCCCAGAAATGCCATTGCGGCAGCGCGCAGCGGTGCGAGTGATCCAGCATCAGCGCGGCGTAGCGCTGGCCGTCCGCCTCGTCGCCGCACCAGGTGGACACGGTGCACGCGACCAGCACGGCGAAGCACAGCGAGATGCCGTGCCCGGCCCTCTGCCCTTCCTCCACGCAGCCGCGCGCCACTGCCATGGCCTGCTCCGGGTAACCTTGCAGCCACAGCACGCGGGCGTGAATGGCCATGCTGGATATGCGCTGGTCGAACTGGAAGCCGCGTCCCTGCGACAGGCGCATGCTGTCCAGCGGATGGTGCACCACGAACTCGATGTGGCTGCGCGCGAGATCCTGGTGGCCGAGATAATGCATGGTGCGCGCCAGCATGCGGGCGTGCGCCAGTTTGTGCACTTCCCCGCCGGCGCTGGCGGCCGCCGCGCCGAAGCGCTCCGCGTAGCCCAATGCCAGCTGGTAGTCGCCGTTGAAAATGGCATCAACAAAGCAGCCCCACAGCGCGCCCATGCGGCTGGGGTTGTCGCCGATCTGCTGCG
>NZ_BAAKJE010000104.1:0-463 GCF_059704565.1 Massilia sp. NBRC 108631 | reverse complement strand
GGGTGCCGAACTTTTCCACCGGCTTGGCGCTGTCGGCCTCGCGCGATCCGGCTTGCGCCTTGACCGCCTGCTGGCCGTTGACGGCGCCGGCGTGCTTGCCGCTTTGCTGGGGATCGACCTGGGTGATGAAGTCCTTGTGCGCGGCGGCGGCGTCCTTGCTGGTCAGCGCCTGTTGCGCGGTGGCGGCGTCGCCCAGCTGTTTGGCCAGTTCCTCGGCGGCCTTCAGCTGCGCCAGGGATTCGGCGCTGTCCATCTGGGTGGAGGCGATGCCGCTGCCTTGCGCGTTGCGCGCGCTGGTGGTGAGCAGCACGCCTTCGGCGCCGCGCACCACGGCCCAGGCGTCGGTGCGCAGTTCGAAACCTGCGCCGCGGTAGCTGCCGCGCTGGGCGGAGCCGGGCGCCTGCTGGATCAGGTAGCCGAGGTTGAGCTGGGTGGCGGCGCTGCTGCTGGCCAGGCGCGTGCG
>NZ_BAAKJE010000103.1:0-463 GCF_059704565.1 Massilia sp. NBRC 108631 | reverse complement strand
GGGTGCCGAACTTTTCCACCGGCTTGGCGCTGTCGGCCTCGCGCGATCCGGCTTGCGCCTTGACCGCCTGCTGGCCGTTGACGGCGCCGGCGTGCTTGCCGCTTTGCTGGGGATTGACCTGGGTGATGAAGTCCTTGTGCGCGGCGGCGGCGTCCTTGCTGGTGAGGGCTTGCTGCGCGGTGGCGGCGTCGCCCAGCTGCTTGGCCAGTTCCTCGGCGGCCTTCAGCTGCGCCAGCGCTTCGGCGGTGTCGAGCTGCGTGGAGGTGATGCCGCTGCCTTGCGCGTTGCGCGCGCTGGTGGTGAGCAGCACGCCTTCGGCGCCGCGCAGCACGGCCCAGGCGTCGGTGCGCAGTTCGAAGCCTGCGCCGCGGTAGCTGCCGCGCTGGGCGGAGCCGGGCGCCTGCTGGATCAGGTAGCCGAGGTTGAGCTGGGTGGCGGCGCTGCTGCTGGCCAGGCGCGTGCG